>JANXEO010000006.1 GCA_025058215.1 Candidatus Methanomethylicia archaeon | reverse complement strand
GAAAGGTAACAATCATTACTGGTTTGACGACTGGCGTAATCTCGTTCACATTATTTGTATTTGCAAAAAATATTATTATGTTTGTTGCAGGCGCCGATTATGTTGAATCCGTGAGTGTTTTAATGATATTGTCTGCACATCCTTTTTTAATAGCGTTGAGTAATATTTTTGGTATTCAGACTATGCTATCATTTGGCAAAGATAAGGCATTTCAAAATATTTTGCTCACTGCAAGTATTCTAAACTTATTTTTATCGCTAATATTAGTGCCATACTTTAGACATATTGGCTCTGCAATATCAGTAACGATAGTTGAGTTATTTGTCACCTCGTCAACGCTGATCTACTTACAATTATCAGGAATAAAAATTATTAGGATTTAGATTATCAGGAATAAAAATTATTAGGATTTAGAAATGTTCAACTACATAATCATCGGCTCAGGGTTTGCTGGTTCTGTGATTGCAGAGAGAATAGCTTCTCAATTAGGCAAGAAGGTTCTTGTTATT
>JANXEO010000005.1 GCA_025058215.1 Candidatus Methanomethylicia archaeon | reverse complement strand
ACTCGCCCTCTCAATCATCTCAACAACCTTATCCTCACTCATAAATCTCCCTCAAACTAGGGACAGTAATTTAATAGGTAACCATAAAATATAACTATCGCAGTGAAGCGATAAAATTATTGGAAAGCAACACGCGGGGGTGGCAGAGATAGGTCAAATAGATAGACTAGACCAAATGCGCGGAGCATGTGGCAACAAACGTAAGCCACGTGCGTGTAAGACTCAAGATCCCGAATAGATGGGGTATCCCGTCCCGAAGGGGTTCGTGGGTTCAAATCCCACCCCCCGCACCATGCCCGAACCCCCACTCCTACTCGCGTTTTCTGAATAGTTTTACTCCTTTAGGGTTAGATTCATTTACAAATTCCTTTACCGCATAAAAGCGTTCTCTCCATTTTTGTCCACCACTCTTACGTGGCAGAGGCTCCCGGAGTCAGGGCTGAAAGATTCATTGAGTAATTAACCTAAACCTAATTTAAGATACTTTCCATTAGTCGCTCTTAAGAAAAACTATAATTTTTCGTAGGGTATTAAAAAGTGAAATAAGCGTTGACTGAGGAATGAGTGGTATGGAAGAGCTATTGAGGGGGTCGTTATTGATTTTAATGCTCATTTCTTCA
>JANXEO010000004.1 GCA_025058215.1 Candidatus Methanomethylicia archaeon | reverse complement strand
TGGTTTCTTCGCTCAATGATAAGGACCTTCTTGCCTAATTGAGAAGCTATTCTCTCTGCAATCACAGAACCTGCAAAACCAGCGCCGATGATGATGTAGTTAAACATAGTAAATTCCTCCTTAATAACTTGTTTGAGCTTTTTTACGCTCTTTTTAAAAGTTTTTTAGCCCTTTTTATAATAGAAGGTAAAATTGGTTTAAAACTCCAAAAATTCTTCTCATAGTATTCTAATACCTTCTTATTAACTCTAATTGTTTTATTTTTTTCCATATTAATAAATTTGAGTAAACCAGATAATGCGTAAAAAACCGAATTAACTCCTTCATGTCTAGATGCCATCATATTCCAAAATAACACCCTGAACATGAGTAGAAATTTTTTAAAACCTGTATAATACCTCCACACAATCCATAATTCATTTCGAGTAGTCAGAGTTCTTAATCTTTTAATACTCCTATTTTTTTTAGATGCCCTATGAATTACCACACATTTGCTGAGATATACTATCTTAAAGCCTTGATCTAATGCTCTAATTGAGTACTCCCATTCGTGAGAATATAAAAACATTTCTTCTGCGAAACCACCAATCTTATTTATTACATCTTTACGTATCAAAGCTCCACAGCCGATAAACCCAATGCAATCGTCTAGATCTTTCCAATGGTCTGTAGTAAATGGACCTCCGACTATTTTACATGCTAATATTCCGATATTTTTGTTATTTTCCAAAAAATTAATGGCTTCAATTAAACCAGTTTCGATATGACTATCGTCATCTAAAACCAAAAAATAATCTCCCTTTCCTGCTTTAAACCCTTCATTCCACCCTGCTATACCGATATTTTTCTC
>JANXEO010000003.1 GCA_025058215.1 Candidatus Methanomethylicia archaeon | reverse complement strand
GGTCTAGCTTTTTCTGGAATTTACTATATAATTGTTAATCTCTACTCTGTATTCGTTACAATTCCGGCAGCTATCAAGGGGGCCATAGAATATTTAGGTGCATCTTTGGGCGTTCCTTCATTCGTGGTCAATACAATTATATCGATAATCGTGGCGATATCAATAATTAAGCTTATAGAATTTGTCTCAGGGAGGCCGTTCCCATGAGTAGGTTAGCTAATTTTACAATCACAGACATGAATGATATAATAACTTTAGTCAATCAAGAAACTTATGGAATGTTCGCTCCTATTGTGGTTTCTTGTTTTGTTATCTTAGGTGCATTAAAATTAAGTGATAGATACAAACCGACTTCTGCCATTTTTATCAGCATGATCGGCAATTTGTTCACTACTATATTTTTCTATTTGATTAACATGGTCTCTATAGAGTTTATATTCTTGTATATATTGCTTACTTCAGTGGTGGGTGTGTTAGCATGGTTCAGATAACTGAGAATGATATAGTAATATTGGGAATGTCTTATCCCGATTTTGTAAAGACATATGGCGAGGAAATGGCTAAAAAAAGATTGAGACAGCTTTATGGTACAGATGACATTAAACAAGCTATAGAAATCGAGAAAAAAAGACGAGAGGAATACTTAAAACAACTGGAAGAGGAGAGTAAGAAAAGATATGAGGCATTAGCTAAACCAGCAGAAAAGAAAATAACCGTAGAGGAAGCTCGTGGGTATTTGGTCGGTGATGAATTGAAAACCAAAACATATACTTACGATATAATCGTAAAACCATCTGGAGAAATAATACTTCCGGAAGGTATTAGTGAAGATGTAAAAGCTTATATAGAAAAGACAGTCAAAGATGCCACCAAGAAAAATATAAATCTAACAAAAATTAAACTCGGGTCCGGTTTCCTTAGTAGATATGGCGAATATGGTGTTGTTGGATGGGCTGAAGGTAATAAAGTATTACCATCTGGTAGGTTAGTTTTTGTTGAAGATGCGGACAGCGGTAAACTTACCGATATGTTTGTGGTAGATGCTACTCATAGAGTCCATGATTTAGATGTTGAAACAAAAAACGAAATAATCAAGGTATTGAGGTCATCGAAAATTCCGGAAGGCTCGGTATTAGAAATTAGAAATAATGAATTGGTTGCCTCGAAATGGCAAATTATGGAAATAGGAAATATTACTGAAGAATTTAAAAAAGGTGTTAGTATAAATTTATCAGACGCATATTATGTGAGGGAAGAAAAAAGTACAAATCCGATAAGGTATATTCCATTTATCGGGGGAATATATGATATTTTCGTGGCAGTCAAAGGTGAAGAGCCGGTAACCGTAAAAAAATATCTTTGTCATAAAGAAATGCTTCTACCAGGTACAAAGACAGCAATACCAGAAACTTTAATAGAAGATAAAACTTATTTTGAAAAAATAGAAACTCCAGAGAGAGTACTGAGGGGTGTTATTGGTGCTGCAGATGTAATAACATCTGCTTTACTAATAAAAACGGGAATTTCTTATGCATTGAAAAAGATGGAAAAACCATTAACTTTAAAGATGTCTCAATATTCGATTCAAAATGAAGGTAAAGCTTTAGTAGAGACAAGATACTTTTTAAATAATAAATTTGTCACTGAGATAGGAAAAGCAACAGTCGAGGAAGCTGCTGAAAAGACAGCTTTAATAAATTATCAGCCATTACTTAGGACAACATTGGAAAAAACAAAATTAGGATTTATTAGGCAAACTGATGAATTTTTAAAAGATGAATTTAGTAAAATCGGGGTTAAGAAACTTATCGAGGGAGTAGAGAGTAAAAAAGAATTAAACCTAATCAAAGCAAATATAGAAACTCCAGACGAATATCTGAAAATTTCAGCTTTTTCTATAAAACAAGAAACCAGAGGTTTCGAAATCGGTACAGTAGTATCTGGAACTAGAGAATTGGAGACTGCTGGGCTTTACAAAGTCATAAAAACCGGAAAGGGTAGATTAACATTAATCACACCGGAAGGTTTACAAGAGTATCAAGCTGAGAGTTTAGCGTACATTAGTAGATCGATAGGAAAAGCTGGA
>JANXEO010000002.1 GCA_025058215.1 Candidatus Methanomethylicia archaeon | reverse complement strand
AGATATTTGAATGTATAAGAATTACAACATAGTGTGCGTTACTCCTGCGGGTAGAAGGCGGTATATGAAACTTCTTGCATCTTATGTTTTAGCTGACGACATTGTTGATAGATGGGATATTTGGATAAACACTACTGATAAATTAGATATAGCCTTTTTTGAATATATGACAAAAAATTTTTCAAAGGTCAAACTTATCACCCAGCCAGAGGGTTTAGTTGATGGTAATGCATCTATCAATGCTTTCTTTAGATATTGTACAAATTAATATGTTTTGACAAAGGAGGTAACCACATGAACTCTAATCAGTTTCCTTTTGTAACAGTAAATATTCTTGCTTACAATAGAAAGGAAGAAGTAGACATTACACTACGAAAAATACTCTATAATTTGGAATATCCAAAAGATAGGTATGAAGTAATAGTAGTAGATAATGCTTCTACGGATGGCACTTATGAAATGATTAAAACAAAATATCCTGAAGTTAAGGTTATTAGACTAGAGAAAAATATCGGTATAGCAGGGTGGAATGAAGGGTTTAAAGCAGGAAAGGGAGATTATTTTTTGGTTTTAGATGATGATGCATACATTGAAGGAGATACCTTGTTGAAACTTGTTAACAGAGCTATAAAATATAATGCTAATCTAATTTCAATGAGAGTTGTTAACCCTTATAGTAAAGAAGATTTTACGGAATTATATCCAACTGGTTTATTGTCGTTTTGGGGATGTTCTGTTCTTATAGATAGAAAGGTTATAGATACAATTGGATATTATGATGAGAACATATTTATATGGGCACATGAATTAGAATATTCTATTAGACTTTTGAATAGTGGGTTAATTCATTGTTATTCTCCAGATATTATAGCTTATCATATGAAGCAAACAATTCGTGATAGAGATAATGACAGAATTAAACTTTCACATAGGATGAACTTTAGACATTTCTTTTATATATCCGGTAAATATTTTCAAGGAAAATACTTGTTCAAATCATTGTTTAATTTAATTACAACAGCGCTTTATATCAATTTAAAAAATTTCTATAGAGGCGTATTTAACTTTAGAGATGTAAAACAAAATGTTAAAGATTATATAATTTTTTACAAGAAAGGTAGAGCTAACCGAATAAAAACCCATGATGTCGTTCAAAAAGCATATTTAAATAGCTTTATTGAATTCCAAAATTTATTATACAGAAGATATTCTAATAGATTTTACCTAAAAAATAGTAAATTTTATCCTAATAATGGCAGCTACATTATTAAATTTAGAAAGGATAATTTAGATATAATTCCAATAAATTACTAATATAATAAGGAGTGTTCCATGTTTACCTACATCATTGTCGGCTCAGGGTTTGCAGGTTCTGTGATTGCAGAGAGAATAGCTTCTCAATTAGGCAAGAAGGTCCTTATCATTGAGCGAAGAAACCACATAGGAGGCAACTGCTTTGACTACAAAGACGAAAATGGTATCATTGTGCATAAATATGGTCCTCATATTTTTCATACAGACCACAAAGAAGTGTTTGACTATCTATCAAATTTCACCGATTGGCATTACTACAATCACAGGGTGTTAGCATTCATTGACGGTAAAAAGGTGCCTATACCCTTTAACTTTAATTCAATGGATATGGTCTTCCCAAAAGACTTATCTAATAAATTACAAAATAAGTTACTATCTTATTACCAATACGGTAGTAAAGTGCCAATACTTAAACTTCGTCAGATAAACGACCCTGATATTCAATTTTTAGCAAATTATGTATATGAAAAGGTTTTTTTAAACTACACATCTAAACAATGGGGTAAAAAGCCTGAAGAGATTGACCCAGAGGTAACAGCAAGAGTACCTATCTTTATTGGTAGGGATGATAGATATTTTAATGATAAATATCAAGCAGTCCCATCAGAAGGATATACGAAAATATTTGAAAGGATGTTGGGCCATCCAAACATCAAACTAATGCTCAATACCGATTTTAAAGAGGTAATGAGAATAGACATTGAGACAAAGAAGATTTATTTTATGGGTCAGGAGTTTAAAGGCATGGTGATTTTTACAGGGCAGATTGATGAGCTTTTTGACTACAAGTATGGAGTGCTTGACTATAGAAGTTTAAGATTTGAGTTTAAGGTTATTGACAAGGAGTATTACCAAGAAACCGCATCTGTTAATTATCCAAATAGCTATGATTTCACGAGGATAACAGAGTTTAAGCATATACATACCGCAGATACGAAAAAGACTACAATAGCAATAGAATATCCAGAGGACTATTCATTGGGTAAGACGCCATACTATCCATTTTTTACCGAAGATGCTCGCAGGAGGTATGAGATATATTATGAAATGTCGAAGGGTTTTGATAATTTGGTGTTAGTCGGTAGACTTGCAGAGTATAGATACTATGATATGGATGACATAGTCAAAAGAGCCTTAGAAGTTTTTGAGGAGAAAGTAAAATGAATGAGGATAGAGAAACAGTATGCGCGATTGTCGTGACATATAACAGGAAGAAATTACTACTTGAATGCTTGGAAGCCATAAGAAGGCAAACGAGACCCGTGCAGGG